>NZ_DASQNA010000009.1 GCF_035645195.1 Paenibacillus sp.
CCCGGCTTCGACAGTTATGAGCGTCCCGTGGGCACCTGTGGATAACTGAAACCCTTGCAGATCAAGGGTTTCTCGCGTTTTCCACAGGCAAACGACGATCAAAAATGTTATAAACATGTGGGCACACGATTTATGTGGATAAGTCTAATTTTGTGTTGATTATTCCTGTTCTTGTGGTAACATTGTAAGCATGTATATCCGGACAACGTCACGCATGAACAAAGACGGCTCAAAGATCAGCTACCTGCAGCTCGCCCATAACGAACGTCATCCGCAGACCGGCCAAACCCAAGCTAAAGTGCTGTTTAACTTTGGCCGTGCCGACGAGGTCAACCTCGAGAAGCTGCGGGGGCTCGCGCAAAGCATTGCTCGCCTGCTCGGCGAACAGCCGGTGGACCAGACAGCCCGGTCTGGCGATCCACTCAAGCTGGTAAGCAGCAAGCCTCTTGGCGGCGCATGGCTGCTTGACGCGCTCTGGGACAAGCTGCAGATCGGCAAGGCGCTTACGCGCCATCTGGCCGATCGGCGGTTTGCCGCGCCCATGGAGCGTACACTTTTCGCCATGGTTGCCAATCGTGCGCTCGATCCTTCCAGCAAGCTTGCCGCGGAAGATTGGGTGGCGCATGACGTCGTCATTCCCGGCCTTCCGTCCTTCGACGTGCAGCAGGGTTATCGGGCGATGGACTTTCTGTTTGAGTCCGGTGAGGCGATCCAGCGCGAAGTGTTTCACGCGGTAGCCGACCTGCTCAATCTGGAAGTCGATCTGCTCTTCTTCGATACGACGAGCACCTACTTCGAGACCGAGGATGAAGACGACGAGTTCCGCCGCCACGGCTATTCCAAAGACCACCGTCCCGACTTGCCGCAGGTCGTCATCGGCTTCGCCGTCACGCGGGAAGGCATCCCGATCCGCTGTTGGGTTTGGCCGGGCAACACCGCCGACATGAGCGTCGTGCCCGAGGTCAAGAAGGATCTCATCGGCTGGAAGCTCGGACGCGTGATCTCCGTGGCGGACCGGGGGTTCTCCTCGGACGCGAACCTGCGCGTGTTCCAGCAGTCTGGCGGGCACTACATCATCGGCGAGAAAATGTCTGCCGGCAAGCCGTCCGTGGAGGCTGCGCTGTCGCATCCCGGACGGTTCAAGACCGTGCGTGATACCTTGGAAGTCAAGGACATTACGATCGGTGACGGCGAAGCGCGCCGGCGCTACGTGCTGGTCCGCAATCCCGAGGAGGCGCGCCGGGATGCCGCTCAGCGTGAGCAGCACCTCGTGGCTTTGCAGCGCGAACTCGATGGCCTGAAGGCCTTGGACGGTGAAGCCCACAGCAAGGTGCACTGCCGCCTGCACAGCCATGTTACGTACAAGCGGTACCTCAAGATGGACAAACGCGGCAACCTGCGTATCGACAAAGATGCAGTGAAAGCGATGGAGCGGCTGGACGGCAAGTATTTGATTCAGACCTCCGATGACACGCTCTCTTCCGAGGACGTCGCCCTGGGCTACAAGCAACTGCTCAAGGTCGAAGCCGCCTTCCGCACACTCAAGCAGTCGCTGGCTTTGCGGCCGGTTTACCACCGCAAGGAAGAGCGCATCCGCGCGCACGTGCTGCTCTGCTGGCTCGCGCTTATGCTCATTCGTATCGTCGAGAACCAGACGGGGCGCACGTGGCGAGACGTACGCAGTCTGTTCCAGCGCGTGCATCTGGTCAAGGCGCGGTCGAGCGACGGTACCGTCCTGCAGCGGACGGAATTGATCGCTGAACACCGGGGTATTCTTTCGGCGCTCGATTTGCCCGAACCCCAGCAAATATGGGACATTTCCACGAATTAGCCCCTCAAAACTGTGGGCATACGCCAAGTTATCCACAAACCGCCCAATCCCTTGCCACGCTTGAGGTTGAGGCGGTTTGTGTTACTACAAACTGTCGAAGCCGGG